>NZ_JBFRJM010000002.1:0-31084 GCF_041468865.1 Vibrio sp. 10N.286.52.C3
ACGCCATGCTCGGCGCACAACAAAAATGTCAGCGTAATATACGCTGACATTTTTATTTATCCGGAGGCGGCTAGCTTACAGATATTTCTCAATCGGTAACAACTGTAGGAAGCCTGACTGCATTCGTTCCCATTGACCAGTGTCAGGTTCGCTGTCCCAACGTTGATCGCCTGAATACCAATACACATCACCGTCTTCCAATTCCAAGCGCCAGCTATTATCTTCACTCATTGCTTGCTCAATAGTGTCTGCTAACGTTTCAGCAATCTCTTTATTTTCGATGATCAAAACCGATTCAGTATTGAGGTAGGTAGAGCGCAAGTTGAAGTTAAATGAGCCGATGCTCGCGATGCTGCGGTCGAATACGACTGATTTAGCGTGCAAGCCATAGGCTGTCTCAGGCGCACATTTAGACACGTCTTGAGTCGATGCTTCACACAACTTAGATTCTGGTTTTAGCTCAAACAGATCGATGCCATGCTCCAACATATCGTAACGTCTGCCCGCATAAGCAGAATGATTAGTCACCAGATCATTAGAGGCCATAGAGTTAGTTAGCGCTTTTATCTCAACGCCCTTATTGTTCAACACTTGCCACTCTTCAAGCTGACCATCATCGAATACAAGGTAAGCCGATTCCAATAAGATCTCTTGTTTCGATTCACTCGCTAACTTACCTAGAAGAATCGCGGTCGCTTTCGGTTCATCGGTATTGTCTGAATCATCAGGAACAGGCTGATCGTAAACAAAACGCGCATTCACCCATGCCATCTCACCAATCACCTCTTTCAGCAAACTATCAGCAGCCTTACGATCTAGTGGCAATTCCGGGTAATTTTGATAATGCGGAACGACAATATTATCTATCTTCGAGAGATCAGGTTGCTCGTCATCACCCAGCATATCGACAGGGTAAGACCAACGGCTGTTCCAGTATTCAACAAAACTGGTTTGGATGGTGTTAACTACCGAGCCCATGACTAATACATCGCGGTCTCGGAAATTGATTTCATCAGAAAGGTCGAAGTATTCATCACCAATATTACGTCCACCCACCACAGACAAAGTACCATCGACGGTAAACGACTTATTGTGCATACGGCGATTTAAACGAGAAAAGTCGCCGACAAAGCTCAGCCATTTACTGAAACCGCGGCGTGTTGGTGTTGGATTGAAGATACGAATCTCGACGTTCGGGTGTGCACCCAGTGCCGACAGCAACCCTTCACGTTCGTTGAGGTTGATATCATCCAGCATTACGCGAACCTTCACACCGCGCTCGGCCGCTGCTAATAAACGGCTAGCGAGATAGCTGCCCGATTCGTCAGAGTTCCAGATGTAATATTGAATGTCGATGGTGTGCTCGGCACTTTCGACCAGCGCTAATCGCTGTGCCAAGGCATCCCAACCAGACTCTTGCAGACGAACCGCAGTGGTGCCTTGCTCTAAAGCTTCAGGCTGAAATTCATTGGTTAGAACCGATAAAGAACTAGGTGCAGGAGAGGTTGGCGGTTCTGTTGGATGATCGATACCTTCAGGAAGTGAAGAACACCCACCTAAAACGGCGATTAAGATTAACGTTAAACTGATGCGTTGGAGCACAGGCATGTATCTGACTTCCTTTTCACGATGGCGTCTTTAGAAACTTTCCGTACAGCTTTTCAATGAACAAGCTATTCCGATCTATTCATTGATTATTACTGCTAAATCCTGAAATTTATAGGTAATTATCCAGTATAAATTTGAAGATCAGTAAATTGACCTACAAATCACCTAAGTTGAGTGAGTGTCAGGCAATATAAACTTAGCGGGTTTTCTACCATTTCGATGGTGAGTCTGTTCGGTCTGGGTGATGCTTCACCATTGTTTGGAGATCTAGTTTCACCGCTTGATTTCACACTAACAGGCGTGTCGACTTACTTATATGAGATCGTGCAAACGCATTACTTACGTAAGCGCTAAAGCTGTTGTTCATCTAAGGGACATGTAAGGATCAACACCGAAAACATTGTTCACACTACATAACCTTTATCGTCCCTACACAAGCCTTCCCTATAGTAGTACCCTTTATTGTCTCTCATTCTTGATGGTAACTGGATATTATGAAGCTTTTGGTCGATCGCACTGGTGAACAGTTTTTAGATATTCTGCAAGAATCGGGAGATACATTGACGGTTCAATTCATTACCAATGAAGGCAATCGAAAGGGTAAGCCGTTCCAAGATCACTTGAGTGGATTGTTCCTCACAGGTTGGAAGCCGCGCACTACTTCAACCGCCATCGGATTAGAGCGCTTTAAGCAAGGCAAACTTGAAGATCCCAAAGTGAGTTTCGCATTGCACCAACTCTATCCACTGGGTCGAGACGTAAAGTTACCTTCTGGTGATATCGCAACTATCGCGAGTTACGCCAATACCCATGCCGATGGCTACTATATGTTTGTGCGCCTCAACGATGAGTTAACCCGACTCAAGATTACACCCGATTGGGAACTGCAACCTTCCGCTCAAAGATTGGCTCTGCCTTATTACCCAGCCCCAAGAACTAAAGAAGAGCTCGACAACATTGACGATTTTGATGCATGGGCGGGCGGCTTCTAAACACTCCTAACCTACGCCGAGTAGCACATAATACCCAAGCTATTATCAATTATCTTTTGACAATAATTCAAATGTAGCACTGTTTATCGTTTCAAATATTCCCACTATTATTTATCCATCGACACAGACTGCAGCTCAATGAACAAAGAGTGGCACTGTAAACACAGACAAATCACCATTTCGGTGAAAAATAATATAGGTACCAACATGACTCAACTAACTATCGTCGCAAACATCGTCGCTAACGAAGGCAAAATTGAATTGGTTAAAGCAGAGCTGCTAAAGCTGATTGATATTACTCGCGCTGAAGAAGGCTGCATCAACTACGACCTTCACCAAGACAATGAAAACCCAGCACATTTCACTTTCTACGAAAACTGGACGTCGCGTGAACTTTGGCAAACACACATGGGTAATACCCACCTTGCTGAATACATGGCAGCAACCGAAGGTAGTGTTACGTCATTTACACTTAACGAGATGACTAAGATCGCTTAAGTACAGTTTCAGTAGTCTGTTACTAGAAAGCACACTGACAAGCTATCGAGTTCGATTTGAAAGCCCCGCTGCACGTCAGCGGGGCTTTTTTCATTTATGCGGATATCGTCAACTGCCTTAGTTAGAGCTTCAAACGGGGCTGAATAAAATCAATAAACGCCGAGATACGTTTAGAGACCGATGACGACTTGTAGTAAACCGCATTCACTCGCTCTCGGTCTGTGTTGGCAAGTTTGTCTTGTTCCAGAATAGGGATTAGGCGACCCGCAGCCATATCTTCCTGCACCATAAACCCCGATAAACAAGCAATCCCATTTCCAGCTAAGACTAGTTGACGCACGGTTTCACCATTACTGGCTGTCACAGTAGGCGCGACATCACTTTGGTTTGGTAAAGGCCAATGGTTAAGCACTTTGTTACCCGCAAACCCCACAATTTGATGCGAACTCAAATCTTCAGGTTTGGTGGGCACCCCACGCTTAGCGAGATAATCAGGTGACGCAACAATATGGAGTAAACTTTTTCCTAACGGGCGAGCGTGCAGTGTTGAATCGGACAACTTACCGATTCGAATCGCAACATCAGTTCTCTTTTCGAGAAGATCAACGAAGCCTTCGTTGGAAGTGAGTTCCAACTCAATGTCTGGGTAAGCCTCTTTGAATGACTGCACCAACGGCACTAGTTGGTGAAATACGAATGGACTGGCGGCATCGACTCTTAAACGACCTTTTGGCAACTCTCCGCGCGACACGATTTCTTCTTCCGCGCTCTGAATCATCTGTAATCCCACCCTGACTGAATCGACAAACTGCCGTCCTTCCTCCGTCAATTCCACGCGTCTCGTTGTTCGGTTGAATATTGAGACGCCGAGTTGCGACTCAACCTTACTCACCGAACGAGACACCTTGGCGACCTGCACATCCAGCGCCTCTGCCGCCGCAGAAAAACCACCAGCATCGACAACGGTGAGTACCATTTCTAAATCATCTGAACGGGTTAACATAAGGCTCCTTCGCTATCTTCATTTTGTTTAATGTCATCTCGCTTGTGCTCATCACAGCTCAAATCATCTGTGTCTTTTCGATCTCATCAGCTTAATCCAATGATCGGTTAACCCTCCAATTATTGCAAATAACACAAAGGTTATTTGTTAATAGCGCCATTTATCACAAATATATATTGCTAGATAATCCTCGCCACCAAACGAAGCGCTCCTATTGCAGTAACAAGCTGCCCCATTTTATCGCGCTCGGTATTTAACAAAGAACAGTAAGAGAGATGATTATGCCACTAGCATTACTTGCATTGACGCTCAGCGCCTTTGCCATCGGAACCACAGAATTTGTCATCGTAGGCTTGATTCCTACCATGGCGAGCGACTTGAATGTATCTCTGCCATCGGCAGGCCTATTAGTCAGTTTATACGCGCTTGGCGTTGCTATTGGCGCACCAGTATTAACGGCATTAACCGGCAAATGGAATCGTAAAGCGGTGCTGCTAACCGTGATGGCATTGTTTGTCATTGGTAACTTATTGGCGTGGCAAGCTCCGGGTTATAACACGCTGATCGCCGCACGAATTTTGACTGGCCTTGCCCATGGCGTGTTCTTCTCGATTGGATCGACCATCGCGACAGGTTTGGTTTCAAAAGATAAAGCAGCCAGTGCCATTGCGATCATGTTTACAGGTTTAACGGTTGCATTGGTAACCGGCGTACCACTGGGCACTTATATCGGGCAAACCTTTGGCTGGCAAGCGACCTTCTTGATCGTGGCTCTGCTTGGTCTTATTGCTCTTATCGGTAGCGCTATCTTGGTTCCAAGCAACCTTAAGCAACCACCAGCGGCGAAGATTTCGGCACAACTAAAGGTTCTAACTCAACCACGCTTACTGTTGGTTTACGCTATCACAGCACTAGGTTATGGCGGCACATTCACAGCGTTTACCTTCCTTGCTCCAATACTGGAAAACGTATCAGGGTTTGATTCGAGCTCAATCAGCTTAATCATGTTGGTTTACGGTGTGTCAGTAGCGGTAGGTAACATCTGGGGCGGCAAAATGGCCGACAAGATGGGCCCGATTAAAGCACTGACCGTTATCTTCTCTGGTTTAGCCGCGGTACTGGTGGTATTCAACTTTACCGCTGTAAACCCTTACGCAGCCGTTGCGACTATTTTGGTTTGGGGTGCATTTGCATTCGGGAACGTTCCGGGGCTACAAGTGTATGTTGTGAAACTGGCTGAGAAATACACACCTGACGCCGTCGATGTCGCTTCTGGGTTGAACATTGCAGCCTTCAACGTCGGTATTGCATTGGGATCTTGGGGTGGTGGTTTGATTGTCGCGAAATCTGGATTAATGAACACCCCTTGGGTAGGTGCTGTGATCGTTTTGATCGCTCTTGTTCTGACTCGATTCAGTGGTGCGTTAGATAAGAAGCAAGCACAACAAGCTGTTCCATCTAGCATCTAGCATCTAGCATCTAGCATCTAGCATCTAGCATCTAGCATCTAGCATCTAGCATCTAGCAAGAATAGAAAAAACAAAGCCCGAACCTAGGTTCGGGCTTTATCAATTCAATCTGATTATTACTCGTTATCGATCGCTTTCAGCACTTTATATGGATTACCGACTGCAACCACATTGGCTGGGATGTCTTTGGTTACGACACTGCCCGCGCCAATCACGCTGTTTTCGCCAATGGTGACACCGGGGCAGATAATTACACCACCGCCAAGCCAAACATTGTTGCCAACATTAATCGGTGTGCCAAACTCAACGCCTTCTTCTACACGGCCTTTCACATCGAGTGGGTGACCTGCAGTCAGGATTTGAACGTTCGGACCAAGCAGCACATTGTCGCCAATAGTCACTTCAGCCACATCCAAAATCACGCAGTTAAAGTTAGCGTAGAAGTTCTTGCCTAGCTTGATGTTCGAGCCGTAGTCACAACGAAATGGAGGTTCTAAATGCGCATTTTCACAGCCCGGAATCAGCTCTTGCGTTGCTGCTTCCCATTCGGGTGTGTCAGGAATACTGTTATTGAGTTTTTGAAGCACCTTGCGACATTCGATACGAGCTGCATAAAGCTCTTTATCCCAAGCCTGATAAGGTTCACCTGCTAGCATTTTTTGTTTTTCTGTTTTCACGTTACTTACCTGTTCTCACATCAATTAGCTATTTTCATATTACTTATCTAGCTTCACATTACTTAACTAATGGTGGTCAATTCATCGACCAAAAACGCAATATCGCACATCTAAATAACAGTGAATAAGGAGTGTTTGAGCTTGGTTTAAGAGATGCGCAGCTCGTCACTTTTTGTAGGTAAAATATGAAATTCGAACAGTGCTAATTTAGCTTCGCTATCGAATCACGTAACACCAAACTACCAGTGGTATTGATGGTGGTCGCTTGCTCTGTTTCACCGACAATTTGCAGGATCGCCTTTTGCGTCATTTGCTCTAATGGCACACTCACAGACGTTAAGCTTGGCGTTAAAAACGCCCCCACTTTGCTGTTATCAAAGCCGACGATCGAAACATCTTGAGGCAATGAGTACCCAAGTTCGGTTAACGCCTTAATCGCACCAATCGCCATATCATCGTTTTCAGACAAGATAGCAGTGAATGTGGTTCTGCTTTTTGCCAAAGCCTGAGCCGCGTGATAACCGCTCTCCATCGTCCAATCACCTTGAACAACGTTGGACTCATCCAATGCAACACCATGTTTAGTTAACACATCTTGATAGGCTTGGTAACGCAGCTCATCGGTCGAAGAACCGGCTTTACCACGAATCACTGCAATGTCTGTATGGCCTTGCTCGATGATGTGTTCAACCATCAAACAAGCACTCTGATAATGGTCGGTGGTAATAGCATGATTGGGCTTCGACGGCATTTCACGGTTGAGTACCAGAATCGGAGTGTCGGTGCTGTCGATGATCTTTGCAATCTCACATTCGGTTAAGCATTGCGGATAGAGGATGATGCCCGCGCACTTCATATCCAGCAGGAAGTTGATCGCCTTTATTTCGTCTTCAGCGCTGTGTTTGCCATCGGTGATCACCAGTTGGTGATTCGACTTTTCGCTATAAGAAGCCGCGTGATACATCAAGGAAGAGAAGTAAGGGCCATCGAACAACTCATTGGTAATTACAAAGCCGATGAAATTGGTCTTCTTGGTCGCCAATTGCTGAGCCAACAAGTTCGGTCGATAACCTGTTTCTTGAATCGCATCAAATACCTTTTTCACCACATCTGGGCGCACGATGTTCTTGCCATTTAAGACACGAGAAACGGTCGATTTAGATACGCCTGCGCGGTTTGCGACATCAAGCATGGTTACCATTCGCTTCTTTTCCTTTATAAAAAATTAGCCGACATAGGCCGACTAATTCATTGCAAAATGACAGCTCACAGTTCACATAACTGCGCTGGGGAATGCATTCTAAATAGTGGCACCGTTAGATGCAATCACACCTTTATACCACTCGAAAGACTTCTTGCGCTTGCGTTCTAGTGAGCCAGATTGATCGTTGTGCTTATCTACGTAAATGAATCCGTAGCGTTTTTTCATCTCGCCCGTGGTGAACGAAACTAAGTCGATACAGCCCCAAGGGGTGTAACCCATCAAATCAACACCATCAATCGCAACGGCTTTTTTCATCTCTTTGATGTGGTCGCCAAGGTAAGCGATACGGTAGTCGTCATTAATGCTGCCATCTTCTTCAATGGTATCAACAGCGCCAAAACCGTTCTCAACGATGAACAATGGCATTTCATAACGTTCATACAGAGACGCTAAACAGAAACGCAAACCGGTTGGGTCAATTGGCCAGCCCCAATCGCTAGACTGGATAAACGGGTTATCGACCGAGTTTTCATGACCGCCGTCCATCGCTTCTTCAGTCGATTGGTGAGAAGAAGAATCCAAGGTATTAGACATGTAGTAGCTAAAGCCTAAGTAATCAGCCTTGCCTTCTTTTAGGATCTGCTCATCTTCGGGCTGCATCTCAATATTGAAGCCTTTGATTGCCCAGTCATGCTTAGCGTAATTTGGGTAATGACCACGCACCATTACATCCGAGAAGAAATAACGGTCACGCATCGCTTGCTGTGCCACCATGATGTCTTCTGGCTTTGAAGAACGAGGATAGAAAGGCACCATCGCACACATTGCGCCAATTTGAAGATTTGGATTGATCTCGTGACCTTTCTTAACCACCAAAGCACTTGCAACAAACTGGTGGTGAACCGCTTGATACATGGCTTCTTGCGGCTTTTCACATTGCGGGAACTTCACGCCAGAGCATAACCAACCGAAAATATCTGCCGAGGTGTTCATCTGGTTGTTGATCTCGTTAAACGTCATCCAGTATTTCACTTTGTGTTGGTATCGTTCCATCACTGCAGTTGAATACTTAACGAAGAAGTCGATCACTTTGCGGTTCATCCAGCCGCCATATTCCTTAGCTAGATGGTAAGGCATTTCAAAGTGGCTCAGTGTTACCACAGGCTGAATGTCGTATTTCAACAGCTCGTCAAACAGATCATCGTAAAACGCTAATCCCGCTTCACACGGTTCAGCTTCATCGCCATTTGGGAAGATACGCGTCCACGCGATACTGGTACGGAAACACTTAAAGCCCATCTCAGCGAATAACTTAATGTCTTCTTTGTAGCGATGGTAGAAATCCACTGCGACTTGGTTAGGATAGTTTTCGCCATCAATCACGCCATCGGTGATTCGACGTTGTACACCATGAGCGCCCGCTGTTAATACATCAACAACACTGACACCTTTACCATTCGCATCCCAGCCGCCTTCTAGTTGATGCGCTGCTACTGCACCGCCCCATAAAAAATCGTTCGAAAATTCGTTGTTCATACCATTACTCACTACAAGTTATTCGTGAAAAAGATCAGAATTTGAGCTGCAATTACAACTCTGAAATCGATTTCAATAAAAGCAAAGATACAGATTGAAACCGGTTTCAGCAACAGTTAAAAGATCTTTTTTGATCGATCTAAAGACTAATCAACAGTCAGCATTACGATCAATGCTGCTCAAAATACTGATCATGCTGAGATTTGCCGGATAGGTCTTGAGTTCCCGGGTAGAACTGGACGAGTGTCTGATCGGCTAAAGTGAGGTGAATCCAACCCTCTTTGACTTTCAGCCAATTGGTACCGTTGGTCTCATAGACGGCAGGAAACTTGCCCCAGCCAGACTCTGATACCTGCAGCTCTTGAAATAGGTTAATCGGGGCTAGCTTATTGCTGTCGAAGTTTGCGTCGGCATAGACAGATAAAGGCTCGATGGCATCGTTTGGCTTAAACGTATAACAGCTCACAGAGGCTGAAGTGCGATCAAACCACTGGTAAGGTTGTGCACCGATTAAATCGTAGACCGTGCAATCATTGAATTGAATCGCCCACTCTTGGTGAGCTTTAAAACCGAGGTAACCTATGGGTTGTGATGGTTCAGGCTTTGAGTCCGCCTCCTGCTCATACACCGGTTCTGAGGTAGCACATCCCATAAGCCCAAGACTAAAAAGGAAAGTCACAGCAAGCTTCATCATTGTCATACCTCAGTTCCGTTAGTAGATGAGTAACTCAATTAAGTCTCTACATTAAACGGTAAGTTCCAAGCGATTACCATCTGGATCGAGTATACAGCTCTCATAATAGCCATCGCCTGTTTTTCTTGGGCCATCTAAGCGCTCATAGCCGTCTTCGACCAAGCGTTGAGTGAGTGCATCGACCGCTTGTTCCGACCCGAGTGAAATCGCCATATGAACAAAGCCTGTAAACTGATCATAGATGTCATCTTTCGATTCAGGCACCGAGTCCATTTCCATGATCTCTAGTCGGCTTCCAGTCTCAAACGAGAGGAAGTATGAAGAAAACCCTTTAGTTGGGTTGTGATATTTTGAGTTCAATGTCGCGCCGAAATAATCTTCATAAAATCGCTTCAGTACTTCGAGTTGTTTGGTCCAAATTGCGATGTGTTCAATCTTCATTTTGTTTGCCTAAGTTTGATGTCTAACGCTAGATTACTCATCAAATAAGGAACAATAAACAGAACGAAATTCATCGAAATTGTTCCTGATTAACGGGCTCGATTTTATGTCCATAACTGCACAGTATTGGCATCTATGTTTGTGTAATAGTTATCTTTCCTCCATAGTCAGGTTTTACACAATCTGAGATTCAAACTGTGAGCTTTTTAAAACTGATACTACTTGCGGCTATATGGGGAGGCTCGTTTCTTTTCATGAGAATGGCCGCCAATCCATTAGGGCCCGCAGTCTTAATTGAAGCGCGAGTTCTGTTTGCAGCACTTACTCTGCTTTTAGTTTCTTTCTATTTAAAAAAGAAGCTCTCTTTTCATGATCACGCAAAACACTTCTTCATTCTCGGCCTGTTTAACACCACACTTCCTTTTTTGCTTTTCGCTTATGCCGCGCAGACACTTAACGCCTCGACACTCGCCATCTTGAACTCTACCGCGCCAATATGGGCGGCAATCATTGGTGCAATATGGACCAAAACAGCACTCGAGGCGAAAGTTCTATTGGGACTTGGGATTGGGGTAACAGGAGTTGGCGTGTTAGTCGGTTGGGATGCGATGAACATTGGCCGTGAGGCTATGCTTCCTATCTTTGCAGCAGTGATGGCGGCCTTTAGCTACGGAATAGCGTCAAACTATACCAAACAAGCCCCTAAAGTTGAGGCATTCAACAATGCTCATGGCAGCATGTGGGCTGCGGTATTGCTGGTTTTGCCGTTTGTATTCTTTATTCCGATGAGAGAAACACCCGACGTTACGATCACTACATCGGTTGTCTTATTAGGCGCGGTATGTACTGGGTTAGCGTATCTACTTTACTTCAATCTCGTCTCTGAACTCGGCGCACCTTCAGCCCTGTCCGTGACCTTCATCATTCCGGTATTTGGTATTCTATGGGGTAACTTATTCTTAGATGAAGCAATTGGCATCAATACGATTGTTGGTTCAATTCTGGTTATCACCGGCACCATGTTGGTGACAGGAATGACGCCTTCTAAGATGATAGAGAGCGCCAAACAGAAACGAGCAGCAAGAGCGGCTCGTTAATCAGCCATATATTGCTGAATCTTGTTTCTCAGCCACTGATGAGCAGGGTTCAAATCGGTTCTTTTATGCCAAATCATGTATTGCTGCATCGGTAAGATTTCAAACGGCTGATCAAGGACTTGAAGCTGGAAGGATTCGGAAAATTGATTGGCAAAATCACGCGATGTACTGCCGACACAATCTGAGCCCGATACCAGCACACACATGGTCATCAGCGAGTCACACTCGGCACTCACTTTTCTCTGTTTCAGTGGCGACTTGGTAAAATAATCTGCCGTGTATAAACGGGTTCGACGCATTCTAAAAGTAACATGCTTTTCGTTGTAATATTGCTCTTGCGTCACAGAGCCATTGATTCTCGGATGCCCCTTTCGAGCTATCAGCACCAACTCATCTTCAATCATCGGCTGCTTCATGTAGCCGTTAACTTGCGGGTAATGGATATCAATCGCTAAATCAGCTTGTTGCATGCTCAAGCCTTGCAATAATTCTTCTTCGTTGTTCGGCACCATATTGAATTCAATCGAGATATTGCCCAACGTCTCATCTTGCTCGACGAGAGGTTGAAGCTTGGTTAATCCAATCTCATTCACCAGGATACGAAACACATGATGCTGCTGATTATCAAATGTCTTTAAAGTGCTTACTGCGCTGCTTATCCCTTCTAGAGCAGGCTCTACTCGGTCTGCCAATTGCACCGCAGCGTTAGTCGGAATAATCCCACGCCCTTCACGAATAAACAGGTCGGTATCAAGCTGAGATTGCAATCGCTTCAATGCCCCGCTAACCCCAGGCTGAGTCATACCAAGCGATTCTGATGCAAGCGTGATCGACTTTAATCGATACACTTCTAAGAACACGCTCAATAGATTTAAATCCAACTTTTCCACGTCGCTCACCGTTACTCTCCCTGTCAATGTGGTCTTAATCAATCATAGGTCAGGATTCGCCTTCGTTCCCCAACCATTGCATGACTCAATACATAGCCAATCGTGATGTATTAAATAAAGCTTACTTTATTTTTTGCTATATGTCTTATTCCTATAATCGCCTCAACGAAACAAAATTCTGAAATGAAGAGGCTCTTATGACAACTTCTCGCACGTTCAAAAATGCATCACTGTTCCTAGCTATCTCGCTCGCATTCCCTGCAGTTGCAGCTAACCATGACCACGCACACTTCAGCGAAATTGGCGACCAAGGTGGCAAAAGCGCAACCGAGATGACGACTAAGGCAAACCAAGAGTTCGCAAAAACACTGAACTTTGCCGACACTCGCGCTTTCGACAATAACAACAAAGGTCTGATTGCTAGCTTTGATCAAGAGACAGGCGACATCATTCGTAATAGCTTTAACTTCATCGATCCAAGTGTGACGAATGCAGACCAAGCACCAGATTCAGTAAACCCTTCACTGTGGCGCCAAGCGGTATTGAACCAAGCGGCGGAAGGTTTATATGAAGTTGTTCCGGGTAAAGTTTACCAAGTTCGAGGTGCAGATTTAGCGTCTATCTCTTTCATTCGTAGTGACAACGGTTGGATCGCCTACGACGTTCTTCTTACCAAAGAATCAGCCGCCAAATCACTCGAATTCTTCAAGAACAATGTGCCTGACGGCGGTGAACTGCCCGTCGTTGCTATGATTTACTCTCACTCGCACGCTGATCACTTTGGTGGCGCAAGAGCAATCAAAGACGCGTATCCAGATGTAAAAGTGTACGGTTCGAAAAACATCACTAAAGAAATCGTCGACGAAAACGTATTGGCGGGTAATGCAATGTCTCGTCGTACCGCTTATCAGTATGGTGCAACCCTGAACCGACACGAGCACGGTATTGTTGATGCTGCACTGTCGAAAGGCCTATCAACCGGTAGCATTACTTACGTACTGCCAGACTACGAGCTGAACCATAACGAAGAGATTGAAACTCTGGTTATTGACGGCCTAGAAATGCAATTCATGGATGCTTCAGGTACCGAAGCGGCCTCTGAAATGGTGACGTATATTCCAAGCATGAAAGCACTTTGGACTGGCGAACTGACTTACCAAGGCATGCATAACCTGTACACGCTGCGTGGCGCTAAAGTACGTGATGGCTTGAAATGGTCTAAGAAGATCAACGAGATGTTAGTCACTTGGGGTGAAGATACTGAGGTGCTGTTTGCGTCTCACTCATCGCCAATCTGGGGCGAACAAGAGATCTCTGATTACCTAAAAATGCAGCGTGACGCTTACGGTTTTACTCATAACCAAACGCTTCGCTTAGCCAATAACGGTGTGGTTCTACAAGACATCGGGGACGAGATTTACAAGGTCATGCCAGACAGCATTCAACAGTCTTGGCACACTAACGGTTACCACGGTACTTACTCTCACAACGCCCGCGCGGTGTACAACATGTATCTTGGTTACTTCGACATGAACCCAGCTAACCTAAATCCACTACCAATCAAGCCAGAGTCAGTGAAGTTTGTTGAATACATGGGCGGCAGCGACGCTGTGATTGAAAAAGCGCAGCAAGACTTCCAAGAAGGTGAATATCGCTTCGTTGCAACAGCACTGAATAAGGTGATTCAAGCAGAACCAGAGAACAAAGTTGCACGTGGCTTATTGGCAGATACGTACGAGCAATTGGGTTATCAATCAGAAGGGGCAGGCTGGAGAAACATCTACCTAACCGGCGCTCAAGAGCTTCGTATTGGCACACAACCGGGCGCACCGAAAACAGCATCACCGGATGTGTTAGCGAACATGACCATTGAAAACCTACTCGACTACTTAGCCGTAAAAGTGGATTCGCTAAAAGCACAAGAAACACCATTTACGTTGAATATTCAGCTACCAGACGTGCAAGAGTTCTACTACGTTGAAATGTCTAACGGTAACCTGAACAATATTCAAGTGAGCGAGCTACAAGACGCCGATACGACACTGATCATCAATAAATCTGACGTGTCTGACATCGTGCTTAAGAAAGCAAGCCTAGGAAAACTGTTAGAAGACGGACAAGCAGGCGTGAAAGGTGATAAGACATCACTTAACAAACTGCTGTCTTCACTGACAGAAGCTGACACCTCTTTTGAGATTGTACCGCGTCCAAACAAAGGCGAAGAAGTTGATGCAGAGCTATACCAAGATTCAGCGGTACACGCTCATTAAACGCCAGATACACTAAATAAAAACAACAGCAGTTAGCTAGAAAAACGTTCTATAAAGAACATAAAAACAAGCCCCTACCTTTTGGTCGGGGCTTTCTTATTTGTTATCAATGAGTGCTTCTTGAACGCTACTGCGTTTGCTCTCTTACTAAGGCTGATACATTACTCAGCTTGACCGTTTACTTCGCAATCCCAATAAGAAGGTGAACCATAATATTGCACAAAGTAGTCGATAAACACGCGAACCTTAGGTGCAAGCAGCTGTGCACTCGGGTATACCGCCCAGATAGCCGCCTCATCTTTTAAAGGGTAATCAGGCAATACCTCAACCAGCGAACCCTCCGCGAGCTGCTTATAAGCAATCCATGACGCGCACATCGCAATGCCTAAACCATCAACACACACATCCCTTACCGCTTCACCATGATCGACGCGGATAGCACCTTTCTTCTTGATGGTGACATCGCCTTCTGGTGTATCGAACGTCCAACCTTCTAAGCCGGTTTGATTGATACATTGATGTTGCTTGAGGTCTTCTGGTGTTTTCGGATAGCCATGAACTGCCAGATATTCTGGCGACGCACACAGAATACGTTTATCTGTAGAGAACTTACGAGCGATCAGACTTGAGTTTTGTAGCTCCGCATTACGGATCGCCACATCGAAACCGCCATCGACCAGATCGACAATTGAGTCACTGAGTGAAATGTCCACCGACAGATCTGGATACTTAGCCAAAAAGCCTTTTAGCGCTGGCATAACATGCATGCGACCAAACGATGACGGCGCAGATATTCGCAACACCCCTTTTGGTAATTCATTACCGGTTCCGACAGAGGCAACGCCCGCTTCGACACTCAAAAGGATTTGCTTGGCGTGAGGAAGAAATGCCATGCCTTCTTCGGTCAGGGAAACCTTTCTAGTTGTACGATGCACAAGACGAGCGCCTAGACTCTCTTCGAGCTTTCCGATATGAATACTGGCTACCGGAGGTGACAACCCAAGCTCTTGTCCTGCTTGACTTATATTGTGCGTAGACGCGAGTCGCACAAACAATTTTAGATGTTCAATATTCATCAATAATGGCTAGCCTGCGCTGAGTACACGCTGCTTATTGGCCGCAGCGGCACGGGGAATAATGTGAGTTTTAATATAGGCATTAAGCTTAAACCATGCAAAAGCGCCCGCTAAAACATTGGCGACGGTCGCAGCAATAACCGCATTGATCATGTCTCCGGTTATAGAGCCGAGCCATAACGCCGGAATGTAGAAAACAAACAAGCGTAAGAAAGAGACATTCAAAGCTTTACGAGGCACACCCAAGGCATTAAAGACCGAAGCAACCAACATGCACAGCCCTAGTGGGCCATAGCTGAATGGTATAAATAACAAGGTCACTTCAAACCAGCTGCGTATGCTTTGTTCTTCCGAGATAACAGGAATAATCCAGCCACTAAACAGCGCCAATAATGCTGCCATCACGGTGTGGAAAACCAATAAGAACTTCGCTGTTGTATTCAATAGCTCGGGGATTTTGCATCGCTGCTGCGCCCCTAGGTAACGACCAATCATAGGCGGGATAGACATCGTCAGAGCAAGAGAAAACACCAGCATAAAACTTTCAACACGGGCGAGTAAGCTCCAAAAAGCCATCTCATCGGTTCCGATTCTCGCAATCAAAAGCATTGAGAAGAATGCGCTGACCGCAGGTAATATCTGATTCGCAGTGGTTGGCATTACCGTCTTGAATAACTCAAAACTGTAGCCTTTGATTCGGTTACTGCACGCGCCATTAAAGCCAAACCAACCTTTGCCGCGAGACTTAATTAACATGTAGATTGCGCCGAAAGCGTAGCCAATGCTCGATGCGATCGCCGCCCCTGCGATGCCCATATCCAATCCAAAGATCAGAATAGGGTCGAGAATTAGGTTAATCACGCTGGCAGCCAAGAACATGCTGCCGGTTGTTTTGGTATCGCCATTGGCACGATAAACGCAGGTGGCCAGATAAAGCACCGCCACCATCAATGCACTGAACAACCACAGTGGCCAGTACACATTAAAAATAGACAGCATGGATTGATATTGAGCGTCAGAGACATCATTCACAAAAGACGCAAAAACAGAATCGCTAAAAACAATCAGCCCTATGCAGATCAGAGCAATCACCAAGACACCCAACCCGACCGACAACGTCGCAATTGAAGTAGATTTACGTTGCTCTTTTGCCCCTACCGCTTGAGAAATAATGGACGTTGCCGCCACACCGATGCCCACTTGAACACCGGTAAACGCCGCCTGAAATGGCAAGGTGATACCGTGAACCGCCAACTCATTAACCCCTAGCTGACCGATAAAGATCGAATCGACCAATTGCACCATCATGATCGCAAACACACCCAGCGTCAGTGGCAGCGTTTTCTCAATAATGGTTTTCAAAGTCGCGGATCTCATCTGCATAAGTCGGTTCACTCTTGTCTGTACCTTGGGGCTAATTACCTAGTTGAGCAGTATACGAAGCTAAATGAAAAGGATAAGAGCGCCAGACAAGGAATGAGTTTTTAGATTTCGTTGACAATCGAATTAGCAAGATACCTTCAACGTTAAAATATCCATCTAAGACACTGAATAAATTGAAATTATAAAACCCGCCAAAACTCTTAATAATTCGTTAATAGTGTTTCGTTTAATGGTTAATTGTTGGTTCGAACATTCCTCGCTAGCCTGAATTTAGGTCGCATTCACACTGAATAGGCTGAAATGAAATCTCTCAGAAGGAATATGGAAATGGCATATCAAGGTTATACAACGTTTAAAGCTCAAGCCGAGGATGGAATTCTTACCGTCACTTTTGACTTCGGTACTGTGAATGTTCAAGGGCAAGAGACTTTGATGCTGACGAAGCCGAAGCACTCAAAGCGGAAGCTTATTGGTTGTATCAAGCTACGAGCAAAAACCCTGCGGTTAAGCGCTTCCAAATTGCCGATGAGCAAGGCCTAGAGCACGATATGGAAAACCAACGTAACTGGGAAACTCTGGTTATGAACGTTCAAGACATCAAATAACTCGGTCACTTCTCTTAATTTGGGTCAGTCACAAACTGACCCATTGTCTTACTTAATCGTTAAACGCCAACGGTTAACCACCAAGTGTTAAAATGGTCATTATTTGCCCCATAGACTCACATTTGAGTCTTCAGCTTGTGAGCCAAATGCAACTATGTGTCATTAATCTTTGTTATAACGTTGTTCAAACTATTTTTTGAAGGACGGAATATGCAAAAAATAATTCTGATCACAGGGGCCACGGATGGCATTGGTTTAGAGACCGCAAAAGCACTAACGCAGCAAGGGCACCATGTTCTGATTCATGGCCGCAACCCAGTTAAGGTCAATAAAGTCGTGACCGCTTTGTCTCGCCTGTCTAAGAATGCAATCATCGAAAGCTACATCGCAGACCTATCGACGCTCTCTGAAGTTGAGGCGCTCGCAACCCAAATCAAAAGCGATCACAAACGACTCGATATACTCATTAACAACGCAGGTGTGTATAAGGTGTCGGACATCACCACTCCAGACAATCTTGATGTGCGTTTTGTCGTAAACACCATTGCGCCGTATCTACTGACACAAAAGCTGCTTCCTCTTTTTGATGCGACAGGTCGTATCGTCAATCTATCTTCAGCAGCCCAAGCCCCCGTCGATTTAGAGGCATTAATCAGCCCGAATGCGGGTGAACTTGATGGTCCGGTTTACGCGCAAAGTAAGCTGGCGCTAACGATGTGGTCCATCGAATTAGCCAATACTCTTTTAGACAAAGGCACCGCAATTATCCCTGTAAACCCAGCTTCTTTCCTTGGTAGTAAATTAGTGAAAGATGCTTATGGCGTTGATGGTAACGACCTAGCGATTGGAGCCGACATTCTTTGTCGTGCTGCGCTCAGTGATGAGTTTGCCAACGCTTCTGGTCAATATTTTGATAATGATTCTGGGTTGTTCAAAGACCCGCACGCCGACGCATTAGACAACACAAAGAACCACAAGCTGGTGACAGTGCTTGATCAATTACTCGAAGAAAAGCTGTGCGTTACGCACTGATCATTCATTAGTAAAAAACGACCACTAACACTCCCCCCCACCACCACACACACAATCCAAGCCGCAGTTCTATCTATACAGACAAAGAACTGCGCGCTCTTTCGATTATTAAGATTTCTTTAATACTGATTCCCCGCTTTGCCCAATTATCACCCAAGATGCAGATTGCTAAACTTGCCCCCGTCGAAACAACACAGGCTACGGCCGAGGAGCATTTATGCGTTTTGAAGGTAAAGTTTATCGTCCTTGGATGGAAGCAGAGAGCGTACTCATCCAGACAACATTGGGGTGCAGTAATAACCAGTGTACCTTCTGCACGATGTTTGATGATAAGCGTTTCAAAGTAAGAGACATCAAAGACATCTTTGAAGATATTGATGCGGCGAGAAAAATCTACCCGCATGTTGAATCTATCTTTTTGGTCGATGGTAATGTGATGGCGATTAGAACCGAGATGCTGATTTCGATTCTGGATTACATCAAGATCACCTTCCCAGAGATCAAGAACATCTCTCTGTATTCAGGGTTCAATGACTTCCGTCGTAAGAGCTTGTCTGAATTAAAAGAGATTAAGTCGGCAGGTTTAAGCATGGCCTATTCCGGCTTGGAGTCCGGTGACCCAATTTTGCTTGAACGCATTCAAAAGCGCATGACGCGTGAGCATGCGATTGAAGGAATGAACCTAGCCCGTGAAGCAGACATCAAGGTACTGGCTTCTTTCATCTTTGGCCTTGGCGGCAAAGAGCGTTCTATAGAGCATGCGATTAATACCACCAGCTTGTTGAACATCATGCAGCCAGATGCGATTGCACCGATGGCTTTAGCCGTTCAACCGGGATCGGTATTGGAAAAAGAAGTAAACCGTGGCGAGTTTGTTTTACCAACGCCATTGCAGATTCTGGAAGAAGAAAAATACTTGCTCGAAAACCTAGAAGATTTCGATTGCTACTACTGGGGTGACCACGGCAATAACATCTCACCAATGCGTGGCATGTTGCCTCAGGCTCGTAAGCCGTTTCTTGATAAGATAAATCAAGACATCGCGCATAACCCAATCACTAAGCAAAATGTCATTAAAACCTTTGCTTGGTAACGAGTAACCTCTACATCGTTTGAAGCAGCCACAAAAAGGGCCAGTGTCAGCTGGCCCTTTCATTTTCTAGCTATGTATCTCTCTATCGAACTATCTGGAGCCGACCGCTCGGACTAATTCTGCGATTCCATCCCAATCACCCTTGTCCATTTTGTCTGTCGGTACCATCCAAGTTCCACCGCAGGCAACGACTGATTTCAGTGCTAAGTAAGACTCAACGTTCGCTGGGCTTACACCGCCTGTAGGCATAAAGTTAACCGGGTAAACAGCCGTCAACGCTTTCAACATTGCGACACCGCCAGATGGCTCGGCAGGGAAGAACTTTAGTGTCTTAAGCCCCATTTCCATTGCTTGTTCAACCAAGCTTGGGTTACTCACTCCAGGAACAATCGTAACCCCTCTTTGCTGACAGTATTTGACTGTGGTTGGATTCAAACCTGGGCTGACAATGAAATCAACACCCGCATTAATGGCAGTATCCACCTGCTCTGTAGTCAGCACAGTACCTGCGCCAATCAGTAACTCAGGGTAAGCTTCACGCATCAAACGAATCGACTCTGCTGCCGCTTCTGTACGAAATGTCACTTCAGCACAAGGCAAGCCATTTTCAACCAGTACTTTCGCAAGCGGCACAGCCTGAGCAACGTCATTAATGGCGATCACCGGAACGATGCGAATATCTCTGAGTCGCTGTTCAATTGTTTTCATTGTTCATTTCTCTCATTATCAAACAGACAAATTAAGCCAAGTCGCTGCCGTTGCTTGCGATCACTTTTTTGTACCAGTGGAATGACTTTTTAGGAATACGATTTAACGTACCATTGCCTAGGTTGTCTCTGTCCACGTAGATAAACCCATAGCGCTTGCTCATCTCTCCGGTCGACGCCGCAACAAGATCGATACAACCCCAAGGTGTGTAACCCATCAATGGTACACCGTCTTCCATTGCTTCATGCATCGCAACAATGTGCTGACGAAGGTAATCAATGCGGTAATCATCGTTCACTTCTCCATTGTCATCCAAGGTATCACGAGCACCTAAGCCATTTTCTACCAAGAAAAGTGGTTTCTGGTAACGGTCATAGAGTGTGTTCATCGTAATTCGAAGACCTGTAGGGTCAATGACCCAGCCCCAATCACTTGCTGGAAGATGAGGGTTTTTGATGGACTTAACGACGTTCGCTGCACTCGTATTTCCTGCATTCATATCAGCGGAAGCACAGCGTGAAGCGTAATAACTGAAAGAAATGAAATCGACGGTGTTCTTTAGAATCTCGAAATCTTCATCTTGTGTTTCAAGCACCACACCTTTGTTATCAAACACTTTTTGAGCATAAGATGGGTAGTAACCACGCGATTGAACATCAATAAAGAACAGGTTCTCGCGGTCTTTTTCCATAGCCATCAGCACATCTTCTGGCTTACATGAATATGGATAGAAGTTACCGCCCGCCAGCATACAACCCACTTGGTTTTGCTCATCAACTTCATGGGCAATCTTGGTTACCAAAGCGCTTGCTACTAGCTCATGGTGAGCTGCTTGGTACTTCACTTGATCGTGATTTTCGCCTTCCTGAAACAACAATCCAGCACCAGAAAACGGGCTCGCTAGTAAAATATTGATTTCGTTGAAAGTTAACCAGTATTTCACCAAGCCTTTGTAGTTTTCGAAACAGGTTCTCGCGTAACGGCTAAAGAACTCAATCATCTTACGATTACGCCACGAACCATACTCGTTGACCAAGTGCATAGGCACATCGAAATGGCACAAGGTAACGAGCGGCTCAATACCGTATTTCTTACACTCTTCAAAAACATCACGGTAAAAATCTAAGCCAGCTTGGTTCGGCTCAAGCTCGTCACCTTTTGGAAAGATTCGGCTCCAAGCGATGGATACGCGGAAGACTTTAAATCCCATCTCTGCCAGCAAGGCGATGTCTTCTTTGTAACGGTGATAAAAGTCTATCGCGTTATGGCTTGGGTAGAACTCGTCTTCGCTGAGCGTCACCTTATCAACCTGACCAAGCTTAATTGGCATGCGGTTCTCACCATAAGGGATCATATCTACGGTTGTTAGGCCTTTACCACCCGCTAAGTGAGCGCCTTCAGACTGGTTTGCAGCAATAGCGCCGCCCCATAAGAAATCTTCGGGAAATTGAATGTTTGACATCGAATACCTCGGAAACAATAAAAGTCACCTTACGCTGAAGTAAGGTGACTGAATAAATTAATCAATTCTAATTAAGACGCGGACACTACTGTCGGCTTGTCTTCTGCCTTACCAGCTTCTTTGTTTGCTGACTCTGAAGTTGCTTTCTCATCGGCATCATCTTCTGGAACATCTTCAAAGCCTAAAACTAGGGTTAGAACAAATGACAGAACAATAGACAATGCGATCAGACCGAACACCCAAACGATACTCATTGGGTCATTCACATCGAAGAACTGAACACTCGTAAACAAGCTTGGTGCTGCCATCGAGTGACTCGCAAGGCCACCCATGCCCGCTAATGCACCTACGATAAAACCAGTAATCATTGTTGCGATAAGTGGACGTTTCAGACGAACAAGCACGCCGTACAATGCAGGCTCAGAGATACCGGCGAAGATAGCTGAAGCACCTGCGGCTAATGATGTCTGCTTTAGTGCGCTGTTTTTGGTTTTGTAAGCAACAGCCAGACACGCACCACCCATACCGAGGTTGGCACCGATTTCTGAAGGCATAACCATACCTTCACGACCCGTCTCAGCAATGGTTTGAATAATCGTTGGAGTAAATACACGGTGCATACCAGTAAGAACAAGTAGAGGCCACAGTGCGCCCATGATAGCAACCGACAACCAACCTAATGTGTCATGAATTGTGTAAACAAGCGCTGAAAGTGCAGTACCAACCCAAATACCAAATGGACCGATAAGTACGATAGCAACCGGAGCTGCAATCAATACGATAAGCATAGGTTTCAGGAAGTTTTTAGTCACAGCAGGGGTAATGCTATCTACCCAACGTTCTATGTAAGAAAGAGCCCAAGTCATCACAAGTACAGGAATAACCGTGTAGGTGTATTTCACTGACGTGATTGGGATACCGAAGAAATCAACGTGCTTGCCTTCTGCTGCTTGCGCCATCAATTCCATAAAGTTCGGGTGGATTAAGACACCGGCAATCGCAATGGAAAGAGACATATTGGTCTTGAATTTGATCGATGCGGAAGCGGCAACCATAACCGGTAGGAAGAAGAAGGCGCCATCGCCAATCGCTTTCAAGATAATCAAGGTAGGTGCATTTGGCTCAACCCAGCCCAGCATCTCAAGTACCATGGCGAGCAGTTTGACCATTGAAGCGCCAATGATTGCTGGGATAAGAGGCGACATGGTACCAACCAGTGCGTCCAACATTTTCGCACCAATTGACTTAGCCGTTAGCTTCTCTTTTTTAGCAGGAACCTCTGACTCAGATACAGTGGATAGCTCACAAAGCGCCATCACTTCTTTGTATGCATACGATACCTCGTTACCAATGATAACTTGTACTTTGTCTCCATTATCAACAACACCCATCACACCTTTCAGTGCTTTTAGCTTGTTAATATCGACGCCATCTTGGCTGTGTAAAACGAATCGTAGTCGAGTCATACAGTGTGTTAGGGCAGCCACATTTGTCTTGCCCCCAAGATGCTCAACAACAGATTTCGCAATTGCGCGGTAATCGTTGGCCATTTTATCCCCCAAAGATCTCTTTCCAGTGATTTTTAAACGCGAATATAGTGAGATGTGACTAATTTTCCGTCAGTAGGATGCAAAAACAATCACAATTGTTGTGAATTGTTGTGAATTGTTGTTTTGTGTCCTTCATCACACTTCCTTAAGTTACCGGTAACATGTTACCGGTAACGCTTATAAGATAAAGCCATATTTACAAGCGATGTTCAAAATTGAGATCACGCGCAAATTTGTTAAGAGGATTGAGTTATGGCTGGTAGTAGTGTCATCGTCATGGGTGTCAGTGCTTGTGGGAAAAGCACGATAGGCGAGCAGTTGGCAAAAAAACTTGGGCGTAAGTTCATTGATGGTGACGACCTTCATCCTCGAGCAAACATTCAAAAAATGGCGTCAGGCCAACCTCTTAATGATGATGATCGCATTCCATGGCTGGAACGCGTTCGTGATGCAGCGTACAGCCTAGAAAGTAAAAATGAGCACGGCATTATTGTGTGTTCTGCGTTGAAGAAGAAGTACCGCGACCAAATTCGCGAAGGGAACAAAAACCTCACCTTTCTCTTTTTAGATGGCAACATTGACCTGATCTTGCATCGAATGCGTCAGCGCCAAGGCCACTTCATGAAAGAGAACATGATTAAAAGCCAGTTCGAAACATTAGAAAGACCCGATCACGAGCCAGATACGGTTGTCATCAGCATTGATGGCGATATTGATGACGTTGTGGACTGTGCTGCGATTGTGCTTTCAATGACTGATGAGGCAGAAACAGCATGACCCTTCCAACCATCCAAGCGGTGACTCAACGATTAATTGAACGAAGCAAAGAGACTCATGAAGCGTTTCTAAACCGAACCCAACACCAAGCCTCTGCTGGCAAAGGTGGTAAAGGGCTTTCTTGCGGCAACTTGGCTCATGCTGTCGCAGCTTCTTGCTCCGATGAGAAACGCTCGATTCTTGATCTCACTAAATCCAATGTGGCGTTAATCAGCTCTTACAACGATATGTTAAGCGCTCACCAGCCGTATCAACACTATCCAGATCAGATCAAAAAGGCGTTAGCTAAGTTCGGCCACACCTCTCAAGTAGCGGGCTGTGTTCCCGCGATGTGCGATGGGGTAACTCAAGGCCAACCAGGCATGGATATGTCTTTATTTTCAAGGGACTTGATTGCTCAATCGACCGCTCTTTCACTGAGTCACAACGTGTTTGATTCAACCCTATTGCTTGGCATTTGCGACAAGATAGCTCCAGGACAACTGATGGGCGCGCTCTCTTTTGCGCATCTACCAACTGCCTTTGTTCCGGCAGGCTTGATGGCAACGGGCATCAGCAATGATGAGAAAGTACACATTCGCCAAGAGTACGCGGCTGGTAAGGTAGGAAAAAGTGCCTTACTGGATATGGAGTGCAACGCTTATCACTCAGCGGGCACCTGCACTTTTTACGGCACAGCCAATACCAATCAGCTGGTATTTGAAGCGATGGGGCTGATGCTTCCGGGCTCAGCGTTTATTCACCCTGACTCTAAATTGCGCGCATCACTCACTCAGCATGCCGCCATTGAAATTGCTTCAATGACACCACAAGCCGCAAACTTCCGCCCGCTTTCTGAAGTCTTTACCGCTAAAAGCTTAATCAATGGCATTGTTGCCCTACTCGCATCAGGTGGCAGCACTAACCACAGCATTCACATGGTCGCAGTAGCACGCGCAGCAGGATTTATTCTGACTTGGCAAGACATCAGCGATCTATCCGATGTAGTGCCTTTACTTGCTCGAGTTTATCCCAACGGCCCAGCAGATATGAATGCGTTCCAAGCGGCAGGAGGAGTTCCCGCGCTGTTACGCCGTTTAGATCAAGCCAACTTACTGCACCGAGATGTCACACCTACCTTTGGCTCGTTTGAAGATCAAATGAGTATTCCAGAACTTGAAAATGGAAAGCTAACGTGGAAAAAGTGCAAACAGTCGGCAGATGCAGAGGTAATTGCAGGCCAAGAACAGGTATTCCAAAGCACAGGCGGAACGCGAGTCCTTTCAGGGAATCTTGGCAATGCGGTGATTAAGGTGTCAGCGGTTGCAGAAGAGCAACGCGTTATCGAAGCACCCGCGGCAGTTTTTGATTGCCAACATAAGGTAGAAGCTGCGTATCAACGAGGTGAACTCAACAAAGATTGCATTGTTGTGGTGATAAATAATGGACCAGCTGCGAACGGTATGCCTGAACTGCATAAGCTTATGCCGATTCTAGGTAATGTTCAGAAACAAGGGTTTAAAGTGGCTCTGGTTACTGATGGTCGCCTCTCTGGAGCCTCAGGAAAGATTCCATCCGCAATTCATGTCTCACCAGAGGCTATTCGAGGCGGAACTATTGGGCTTGTTCGCGAAGGCGATATCCTGCGCTTAGATTGCGCGAGTGGCGAACTCAATAACCTCAACGACATGCAATCTCGCCAAGCGAGAGTGTTTGAGGTAGACGCTAACCAGCAAACCATGGGGCGCAACCTATTTAGCGTGATGCGCCAAAGCGTTTCGAGTGCAGAACAAGGGGCGAGTTTTATCGTCTAGCTGTGTCATTACTTAAATGTAAAAGCAAAAGGGGCATCATTTCGATGCCCCTTTCAGTTTCCACGATACTTGGTTAAACGCTTTCGCCATCAGTGATGCGATAGCCCATATCCACTACCGTTTCCGTAACTGGCTCACCTTTCAATCGGGCAAGCAGTAGCTCGGCACTTTTCTTACCTATTTCATAACGTGGCGTATCCACGCTAGTCAGTTTTGGGCGTATGGTTTGACCAATATCTAACGCGTTATAGCCCACCACAGATAGCTGTTGCGGCACTTGGATTCCACGTTGCTGGGCAATGAGCAAGGTACCTATCGCGATGTCATCATTGGTGCAGAACACGCCATCTAGATCTGGGTAATCCGCAAGAGCGCGATCAAGCAGATCTTCAGCCAAAGAGAAGTTAGAGTGCTGTTCAGTCAACACGTGTTTAGGCTCTAATCCAGCCTCATACATCGCTTTGTCATAGCCTTGCAAACGCAACTTGGTTCGCGCATCCAATCGAGCGCCAAAGTAAGCAATAGAGCGTTTACCAGCTTCAATCATTCGCTTCACGACATGGTAAGAAGCATCAATATGGTCCAAGCCAACAACCATATCGATCGGATTGGTTGGGAGTTCCATCGTTTCAACAACAGAAACACCTGAATTCTTGATCATCTGTAACGTGCGGGGGGTGTGGTGGCTTTCCGTCAATATCAACCCATCAACTTGATACGAAAGCAGCGAAGCAATCTTTTCCTCTTCTTCCACAGCATCATAGCTAAAGTGAGCAAGCAACGTCTCGTAGCCATTCTCTTTAGTAACCGTTTCGATACCTTGAACAAACGCGGCAAAGATTTGGTTTGATAACGAAGGGAGCAAGATACCGATCGCTTTACTCGACGATTTAGAGAGCATAGCTGGCGCTTTGTTTTCGATGTATCCCATCTCTTCAATAACCGCTGCAATTTTAACGCGAGTTTTGGCTGCGACTGAATCGGGATTGCGCATGTAACGAGAGACGGTCATCTTTGTGACCCCCACTTTGTCTGCAACATCTTGAAGTGTGGTTCGAGTTTTCTTCTGCTGTTCTGTCATAACTATTTGAACTCTTTATTATGTTACAAGTAACATTATAAAGTTCTCACCGCCTCAAGTTCAACCCATTCGTTGTCATCGACACATAGTATTGAAATCGTTCTACCATCGGCAAATTAGTTTGGCGTTAACGAAAGGTTGGTATCACGCATGCTTGATGAAAGCTTGGCTTAACTGCTGAAAGAGTGAGTCTACGTTGGGTAGAGTTGTCAGATGTGCGGACAACGGAGTATGAACTTGCGCGTCCACCACGGTTGGATTGCCACAAACTTGATTATAAAAATTTACGGGTGCAACGATGTTCTCTAGGTCGACATCCAACAAGATACAAGCTTGCGAAAGTACGATTTGGCCGCCCCCTTGTTTAAGCAAAACACGCTGCGCCGTGCCCACTATTTTTTGTTTATTGATATTGAGATTGTAGTCACCATCACAATAAGAACCGGGAGTCGCGTGTACATCCACATCGATGCCCAGTTCTTTAAAAAACAGGGTTAAGACATTGCACAGATGTAGATACGCTTTTTGGATGTTGTAGGCTTCATCACGAGGCCAATGGTAAATGTGCGATAAGTTAATGATCCCCGGCAGTTGGGGAACGGGAGCGCCGCCTGTTTTACGTGAGGTGAGTTGCCAACCTTGTGCCGCGAGTTGTTTTCTAGACTCTACGGTCACAGGCCACTTCTTACCTGCGGGCAAAACGAGTGTCGGCGTTTTTGCTTGCCACAGCATTAAGGCTTGTCCAATCTCACCCGCCTGAATTTGCTGCAATAATTCAGCTTCTTTTTCAAACGCACGATCAACATCAATGTGCGGGTAACGTACGAGTTTATTGGTTAACTTCAATGCACTTTCCTCTACAGATTGTGGTGACCTATCATTTAACGTTCTGCAATGGTTGATGAGATATGGGACTATGTGCGATGAAACATAGCACAAAAAGTTAGTTATTGGCGCCATAGTAGCTTGTCAGTTGCCCATCTCAAAGGTGAGTGCTAACATTTGTACACACACCAATAAAGGAATACATCATGGACACTAGAATTCAATTTCGTGTTGATGAAGAAACAAAACGCCTAGCTCAACAGATGGCTGAGAGCCAAGGTCGCACACTGAGTGGTGCTTGCCGTGAGCTTACTGAGCAACTCGCTGAGCAACAAAGACAGACATTATCTCACGATGCATGGCTAACTGAACAAGTAAACCTAGCATTTGAGAAGTTTGACTCAGGAGAATCCGTTTTCGTTGAACACCAAACTGCTAAATCTCGAATGGAAGAACGCAAAGCCAGAATACGTAATCGAGGTAAGCAATGATTTTATGGGAAGAAGAATCACTCAATGATCGTGAAAGGATCTTTGAGTTTATCTATGACTTCAACCCTGATGCGGCAGAAAACGCTGACAACCTCATTGAAACAAAAGTAGAAAACTTGCTTGAGCAGCCTCTAATGGGTGTACAGAGAGACGGCATTCGTGGGCAATTACTTATAATTCCTGAGATTTCAATGATCATCTCCTATTGGATCGAAGGCGACATTATCCGAATTATGCGCGTACTCCACCAGAAACAAAAGTTCCCAATGGATTGATTACTTCCTCTGGGCAACTAGCCCAATTAAGGGGTGAACAACGCCTCCACCCAAACCTAACGCATTGTGCCATAAACACTTAACTTGAAGTAGGAGCAAAAGTGCCAAGCGTTGTGAATCCCTCTTAAATTGCTTGTTATAACACAATTGCTATACGTCACTTTCCGTTAGTATCTGACGACAATTTCGTACTGTGAGGACGCGAATTTCATGGCTAAGGCTATATATGATGCGATAGTGACCAAACAAAATTTCACGGTAATTGGTATGAGGCAGCTCAGGAACCATTCGTCCCATGTCAGGCATACTTGAGAGAAGGTCTGTTTTATCGAAGACCTCATTAACCCAGTTTTCTGCCGCCACTGGATTATCCAGTGAAATAAACTCGGCTGCATCACCTAACTTTTGTAATGCTAGTGGTGACCAGACTACTTTCATTTCTTAATGCGCCCCAATACTTGAGCACGAGCGTCTTCATTGGAAACACCTAAACCTGAAGCTAATTGTGCTTCAGCAGTACGCATTTCTTCCAGTAACTCGATCTTCTCTTGCATTGCTTCATATTCTGCAACATCAAGGACAACCGCAACACCCTTACCACGTTGTGTGATAACTAGTGGTCTGCGAGTTTCGTTAATCTGTTTAATAAATGACGTCACGCCAGCACGAAATTCAGACAAAGGCTGAATATCTTGATCAAAATGGATGCGGCTCATGTTGAACTCCCTATGGTACAATTTAATGTACAAATAATAGTTCAAATAGCAATTTTGAGCAATAGCCTGATTTTGTGTTATAGCCGCATTAAGGTGTGAACAACGCTACCACCCAAACTAAACCATTGTGCCGTAAACACGAAACCCAACGATGGAATGAAAAATGCCAAGCGTTGGGAATCACTCTTAAACAGTTTGTTATACGCTTATTCCTCATCACCTTCAGGGTAAATTATCGGAACAATAAACTTAATTCTAGATTCAGATTTATTCGCATAATTTACAGATCCATCTGCACCTAACTTTAAAGACAACACTGATATTTTTGCACCTGCACCTGCTTTTTGCTCATCCTGAACTGTAACGGCAATATCAAAATCAATTTTTTGAACAACCTCATTTTCATATTTCCTTGAAGTCGATGTGCGACCATATGCCTGAGACGTATCGGAATTGACTTGAACACCTCCTGGGTTTATCACTACACCTTTAGCTTTTAGCTCATCATTAGTTTCAATAAGAGCCTCTGAAATTTGTGTGATACTTTGCTTAATAAACTCTTTCAGTTCCACTTTATTATCCTTATCTTCAAAATCTCAAAAGCGTATAACGCCACCTTAAGCGGCAATAAAATAGCGGGCTAAAATTAGCGAGGAACGAGCAAAAGCCAGCTGTTTTTTGTCCGTTTGAAGGTCTTGTTAGGCTCTACATTTCGTATAAACTTAAACCCATCGATGCACCAATAATATACCAAATCCTCTGCCAGAAAACATGAACAAGTTCACTTCCAACATATGAAGTTTCTTCATTACCATGACGTAGCAATTTACCGTTCGCCAAGTATTTGAAGCTATGAGAACCATGATCTCTATCACTTAGTTCATCAGGAAGAACAGCACGAAGAGGTTTTACATATACTGGGTCATCAGCGATTAAAATAAACTCATCAAACAAGTGTGAGAAGCTTTCCATATGCTCACCCAACTCGAGCGTATACCATTCTTTTGAAACAGTATTAATTCTCACTTCACCTTTTTTATACTCTTTAATTGAACCATCTAAATGCTTTATTTCATGTTCATCTTCAGGTGGGTGGAAGACAAATGCTGTGATAAACGATTTTTCATGCAACCATTCAATCGCATGAGGAATGAGTTCATCAATATTTACAGGCTTTAATGTTTTATTAGGATTTATCTCTTTAAAAAAAGAAAGTGCCTTAGCTGTTTCTCGATAGAGAAATGGGTAATCAATATACATTACACGGTATTTAGCAGGAGCTCTTTGCATCCGCTCTTTATATATTTCTCTAACTTCCGCAACGCATGATTGAGGGTTTCGATTTATTTCACGCCCAGTAAATCTAATTACTGTGTAGCCCGCTCGAGAAAGGTAGCGTTGCCTTACCGCATCTTTTTCTAATTGATCTTTTGTTGAATGGTATTCATGTCCATCTAATTCGATTATTAGCCGAGCATCTTTTAAAATAAAATCAACACGGAATCGTCCATGTTTTTCTTTATCTCCGAACCAATGCTCACTTTCTATAGCATTTGCTAAATCACCCAGTTCCTTACTAAATTCCTTCTCAATATATGATTGTCCTCTGTCCTTATACCAACTAGGCGGAGTCTTGGGTTGACCGGGATACTTCATGATGACCTCGATTGATAAGTGGAGCCTAACGAATGACATGGATTCCCCCTACCGAGGATCTGCCACACTTATGTGGTACTTAAATGCATCGGAGGCACCATGTCTGATTATTCTTATTTCTGCGGTATCGACCTAGCTAAAAACCACTTTAGTCTTCATGCCGTAGACCAAAATGGTAAGGT
>NZ_JBFRJM010000002.1:31677-42444 GCF_041468865.1 Vibrio sp. 10N.286.52.C3
TCCCCCTACCGAGGATCTGCCACACTTATGTGGTACTTAAATGCATCGGAGGCACCATGTCTGATTATTCTTATTTCTGCGGTATCGACCTAGCTAAAAACCACTTTAGTCTTCATGCCGTAGACCAAAATGGTAAGGTCATACTTCATAAGTCAGTAACCCGCTCTAAACTACTGACTACAATAGCAAATATGCCACTCATGCGTATAGGCGTTGAAGCGTGTGGTGGTGCACATTATTGGGCAAGAACACTCAATAAACTGGGTCATGACGCCCGTATCATGGCCGTTAAATACGTGGTTCCTTATCGAACTAAAGGGAAGAACGACCTTAATGATGCAGTAGCTATCTGCGAAGCTGTTCAGCGACCATCCACTCGCTTTGTGCCCGTAAAATCACCAGAGCAACAAGCCATCCTATCGGTACATAGAATGAGAGAGTATTGGGTTCGTGAACGCACCGCGCTTATGAATCGCATGCGCGCCCTACTTTCTGAGTTCGGGTTAATCATTCCTGTTGGCCGCTCTTCATTAATGAAACACGTTCCCTTAATGCTTGAAGATGCAGAAAATGAACTGCCACATCTCGCAAGAACGGTGATTGCCGATGCTTATCACCACCTTGGAGAGTTGAATCAACGTATCGCCGATACTGAACAAGTCTTCGACTCTTTTGCTAAGGTCAGCGCTAATGTTCAACGAGTGATGAAAGTTCGAGGTATTGGGCCGCAAACCGCTACTGCGATACTTGCTTCGATAGGCAATGGTTCTCAATTTGATAAAAGCCGTGATTTCTCTGCTTGGCTAGGACTAGTACCAAAGCAATATTCCACAGGAGGAAAACCTCGCTTAGGCCGAATAACCAAACACGGTGATAAATACTTACGAACACTATTAGTTCATGGCGCAAGGACCGTGATTGCCAACCTTGGCGACAAGCAAGATAAGTTAAGTCAGTGGTGTCGCGGCGTTCTAGAACGAAGAGGAATGAACCGAGCAATAGTGGCACTGGCCGCGAAGAACGCACGAATTATATGGTCGCTTTTACACAATCAAACAGAATATGAAAACTATGCTGCTTAAGTAGAAACCTAAGCAGCATAAAGAGTTAAACCCACCGGGTCATTGCAGACGCTAATGATGGAGATAGGTTAAGACCACTTGCGGAGAGCCTGTTAATGCGGCGGACACACTAGATGTCATCTAACGAATAAGGCACCGCAGTCGCGCAAGTCATCAGGGCCACGACGTATGCGAATCGTCGATAAGTAGGCCGAATGTAGAGCGGCAGTCCAAAACCCATCAACATAAGTTTAGCGGATGTTTGACAACCGGGGGAATCCATGTAGCCACGTTAACGCAGGCCTTCAATGATAGTGAGCAACGCAATACCGATGGTTCCGCATGCCACCTTCAACACTAAAAACAACGCATAGTAAAAATGCCACGCGTTGCGAATCACTCTTAAACAGATTGTTATAACACTTATTTTTCGCGTCTTTTTCTCTTTTTTGAGTGATGAGATAACTGCATGCTAGGAACATCAAAAAAATACGCATAGTCATCTATATTGATGACAACACAATTGTTCATAATTATTCGAATGCCATATTGTTTTTCTGTTTCTTCACTAATAGCAGAAGCCCGTTGATACGCAGCTTTGGAGCCTCTTTTCAAACTCTGCCACATATATGCTAGATATCCAATTCCAAATAAACCTATCCCTGTCGCAAACTCAGTATTAAGGAAACTAGCTACTGATGACGCACTACCTTTGAATAAAAGCTCAGCATATAGGAGTGAAGCGATAACTAACCCCCAGATAAACTTTTCTGATTTCTTAGAATCTGCAAAAGCTTTATCAGTTAAATTCCCGTACCATCTAGCTTGAGATGAAATATTCTCAGTGTCTTCTTTACTTAGAGGAGTAACAAAAAAATCGTTAATATGTGTAGTCATTCTAATTAATTCGTAGTGATAAACTTCAAAGCATTTTACCACTGTCAATACATACAAAAAGGGCAGCATTTCATATGTTTCAGTCAAAACCTATTGATAAAACATGTGCTCCTTACTTGAGAGGGTTATAACGAATGACATGGACTCCCCCTACCGAGGATCTGCCACACTTATGTGGTACTTAAATGCATCGGAGGCACCATGTCTGATTATTCTTATTTCTGCGGTATCGACCTAGCTAAAAACCACTTTAGTCTTCATGCCGTAGACCAAAATGGTAAGGTCATCAGTCTGTAACCGGCCCTAAACTACTGACTACAATAGCAAATATGCCACTCATGCGTATAGATATTGATGCGTGTGGTGGTGCACATTATTGGGAAAGGGTGAATCTAAATTATGCCGTGGCTATCTCCAAAACAGTCCGACACCTTTTCTCGATAACACAGGGGCTTGATGGCTTCTGTCTGACAAGGTTGTCTGATATGGTGGCGGCAGAACTTCAGCAATTGTTTAGATAGTATTGAATATGAAAACACTAACCATACTTGATGGCGGCATGGGCCGAGAACTCAAAGAAATTGGCGCGCCATTTTCTCAACCGCTTTGGAGTGCTCAAGCGCTGATTGAAGCACCCGAATTTGTTAGCCAAGCGCATCAAAACTTTGTCGATGCAGGTGCTGAAATCCTAATCACCAATAGCTACGCCTGTGTGCCTTTTCACTTGGGTGAAGAGCTGTTCGAGCAGCGAGGCTTTGAACTAGCCACACTGTCTGGTGAGCTGGCTAAAGCAGTTGCAGACAATGCTACCCACACAGTGAAAGTAGCAGGCGCGATTCCACCGCCATTTGGCAGCTACCGACCAGACTTGTTTAAGGTAGAAGAGGCAGCGCCAATCATTCAAACGCTTTACGATGCCCAGGATCCAAACATCGATCTTTGGATAGCGGAAACCATCTGCAGCCTGCAAGAGTTCGAATCCATTCATGCGGTTCTTAAGCAGTCAGATAAGCCGTGTTACTACGCATTCAGTTTGGAAGATACCAAGGTCGATTCTGCCAATATTCGTTCTGGCGAGAGCGTAACAGACGCCATCAAACTTGCCTGCCAATCAAACGCGACAGGCATTATGTTTAACTGTTCAGTGCCTGAAGTGATGGATCAAGCCATTATCGATGCCAAGAAAGTGATCGATGAGCTAGGCAGTGATTTAGAAGTTGGTGTCTATGCCAACAATTTTGCGCCTATCAGCAACGAACATGAAGCGAATGATATGTTTCAGGAGATGCGTGAGCTGGATGGCCAAGGTTACTTAACTTACGCTAAACGCTGGCATGCACTGGGCGCGAATATTATCGGTGGCTGTTGTGGCATCGGGCCAAAACACATTAAAGCCCTAGCCGATTGGAAACACTCAATACAGAGCTAATCCTGAGCTTCAACTAGAATAAAATAAATAGAGAACAGGTTGAGAAATCTGTTCTCTATTTGTATGTGACGTCTCTGAGTACACTGATACAAAACAACGATTTGGAGCAACTGATGAGCGACACGCAACGCAAAATTAAATGGGGTATCGCAGGGCTAGGCAATATCGCCAATCGATTCGCGACTGCAGTCACAGAGCACTGTCTGCATGGTGAGCTTTGTGCCGTTGCCGCAAGAGATCACTCACGCGCAACCACGTTCGCCAACAAGTTTGGTTGCGACAAGGCTTATGGTTCTTATGAAGAGATGGCGAATGACCCAAGTGTTGAAGCAGTTTACATCGCTACGGTTCACCCATACCACCAGCCACTCGCCGAACTGTTTCTAAAGAGTAATAAGCATGTATTGGTTGAGAAGCCGGCTTTTACCAACCTTGGTGACTGGCTTGAGATGAAAGCCCTCGCCAAGCAAAATGGCGTGATGCTGTTAGAAGCGATGAAAACCGTGGTGTTTCCCGCGTATCGTGAGCTCCAATCATTCTTGGTCGATAACAACATTCAGATAGATTCAATCGAAGCCAGCTTTGGTAACCATCATGACTATGAGCCCGATTTGTTTATCTTCAATCCGGATTTGTCAGGCGGAGCAGCACTCGATGTTGGGGTCTATGGGCTTTGGTTCTTTTACGATCTGTGCCGAACGCTGGGTGTAAACCCTTCAAAACCTCAGGTAGAGATGTCGTGTCTTTATGAGGGAGCGAATGTTGATACCAATGCATGCTTTACATTCTCTGGTGATATAAGCGGTAAGATATCGGCATCAACAGTGCAAAACCTTCCCCGATCAGCACACTTGAGTGGACCTGAAACCAAAATCACCATTCACGAAAAATGGTGGAATCCGGCCTTTATTGAGATTGAACATCAAGGCAAAAAGTCGACCATTAACTACCGAGTGATAGGGAATGGATTCGAGTTTGAAATCGACCATTTTTCAGATTTGGTGCTTCAAGGCAAAACTGAATCGAATATCCTGAGCTCAGAGATAACCTCTCGAGTTCTCGATACGATGGAAAACGCACTGATTGATTCTGGCTATTCACATTTAACTCAACCTCGTCGTTAGGAAAAGCAAATTGGGCAACCTTAAGCGTAAGCTTGAACTGTATGAAAAGATATTTCAGGCTTTTGGGCCTGGAGTATCACACTGTCAGGTCAACCAACTGGCCACACTGCTGCACGTGAGTGAACGTCACGTTCAGACCTTACTCAAAGCGATGACAGCACAAGGCTGGATTGAGTGGCAAGCTAGCTCAGGCCGCAGCAAGAAGGCACAACTCACGTGTCTGGTTGAACCCATTGAGGCGTGTTACCAATACGCACAAACCCAAGCTGACGCAGGCAACATAGAACAGGTGTTTAGCACCTTGAGCTTCAACGGCCGCAATGCTGGCACTGAGTTGCAAGCCTTTCTAAGCAATACCAATCCGTCGACGCAGAATATCGCGTACATCCCGTTTCACCGAGAACTCGAAGCGCTTCACCCTCAACGCGTGCTTAGACGCACCGAACGTTTCTTAGTTATGCAAGTTTGCCAACGCCTAACCTCCGTTAAGCACGGCAAACTCAGCGGCGATCTGGCTTATCATTGGCAGCCTAATCAAGATGCGACACAGTGGCACTTTCAGATTCGCAATGGTGTTCAGTTTCATAAAGGAAGAACACTCGAACCTCAAGACATAGCGCGCAACCTTAACTCGCTCTGCCAAAGCAAAATATGGCGTCGTTGTTATCAGCATATTGATGAGGTCTCTGTCTCGGCAGGCAATGTGGTTGTCGTGAAACTGAATCAACCTGATTGGCATTTACCGCGCCTACTTGCTAGGGCTGAAGCCTCCGTATTCGATCACTCATCACCGACTGATAGGCTGATTGGATCTGGCGCGTTCTCATTAGACATCTTCTCAAGCAAGATGTTGAGATTGAGCCGCAATAGCGCCTATTCACACAGCACGCCGATTCTGAATCGAGTCGAGTTGTGGGTCTATCAGGAATGGGCACAGAGCAAAGCCTGCGCTCAAAATCAGGTGTGCGTGAAACTGCCCGAGAAGACGACCAGCGTGCGTGGGGATGACCATTCTTCCCAACCGGATTTCGGCTCAACCTTCTTTAAGATTCAAAGCCCGATGTTGTCTTCAACCGTTCGTGAGTTCACCGTTGAAGACACCTCTGAATGCCAAGCCCTTTTCGATCAGTTGTCAGTGTCTGGCGACCACAAAACCAGCGTGGAATATGGGCACTACCTAACTCACTACCTAACTACCAAAGACGTCGCGCTGTGCAGTATTATTGATGAGAACGACACCTTCACTGCGTGGTTAAGCTTTTTCACTCGCTTCCCGTTTGAGGACTTAGCTCTACCTGCTGAGATGCCAAAAACAGTAGAACAGGGCTTAGCTTCAATAAGAAACCAGCCCAACTTTGAGTTAGCGATGAATGCACTGTTGGAACTGAAGCATTGGTTGAATGAATCTGGGGTTGTGACTGAGCTCAAGCAAGAGGCGTTCAACTTAGAGGTTTCTGAAAAGATACACGGCGCACAAGTAAATGGTTTCGGTTGGTGCGAACTCGACAAGCTGTGGATTAGCCATTTGTAAGCGTATTTCGTAGCTGAATGTATTTCACAACCTAGCCCAACCAAGCTGCAACCAATCATTATGTTCAGTCACAGCGTAGGTCGAATAGGCTAAGGGTTAGCTCACTAGCGATAATTCAGACTCTTTATAGATACGGTTAGCCACTTTGTATGCAGCCGGAGACATCAGTGTCTCTTTGCATCTGCGCTTAAATTGCTCGACTTCAATCGTTTGTTCTTCCAGTAAATAGCACAGCTCACTCAAATAGTTAGCTTCAAACACAGCTTGACCAAGTAGTGTGCATTCGTATCGGCTCGACTCTTGGTAGCCAATTGCGGTCAACACAGACTCTGGCAGCTCCCAGAACTTAGCAATGGTGTAAGTCAGGCGAATAGAGTAGCTGTTCATCAGGCGCTTCAATGCTAACGAGTTAGGCGGAACAGAAGGATCTACATGCTTGAAAGCTTCTACCATCATCTGGAAAATGATCATCTTGCCTAAGTTGCGAATCAACCCAACAAAGTACGCCGCAGCTTGATCTTCTTGAGATGAAGAGTCTTTCATCAACTCCTTAGAAAACGACGCGGTTTGAACACTGTGATTCCAAATTTTCTCACCGAAGTGACGCCAGTAAATATTGTTCCCCGGCGTGAAGTTCTTCATGTAGCTATTCACCACCCCTTCAACGAGCCCTTGTGAACCCATATTGAGGAAAGCAGTTTTTAAGTCAGTAACTTGTTTTTCACTGCGTTTGTAGAAGGCGCTGTTAGCCAGTTTAATCACATCGGCAGCCATACTCGGCTCGCGCTCAATCACTCTTAACAATGCATCGACATCAAAGTCGTCGCTCTGTAATTCTGCCATTAACGTGGTTACAGAGGCTGGCATCACTGGCAGTTCATTAAGCAGGGCTTTTGGAGAGCGAATCAAACGTTCGATTTGGCAAGCGACAAAATCACTAAATGGGTCTGACTCCGTTCGAAGGCGAGACTCTCCAAACAAATAATCAAGGAACTCACCATCGTGAAGGCTAAGCGTCTTATCGACGATTAATGATGATGGCTGAGCGGACGACGGCGGAACAAAGATTGAAGACTGAACAGAATCAGTAGCAACGGTTTGTTGTTGCTCTTGTTGGGCAGGCTCTGCAGAGAGTTTGTTTTTTGAATCAACAAAAGGTGAGAATAGTGCCTGCAATACCCTTTTAAACATCAATACGGCTCCTAGATACATACAACATAGATAGGGATATATAATGGCGGTAATTATCGCACAGTTAATTCATAAACCACACAATGATAAATGAATCATTAACTTTTCAGCTGTATAGGATCTGTTACTCAACGGGTTGCAAGACTGAGCCCGCCAGCATTCGCCAGAAACAAAAAAGCGAGCACATGATACTGGCTCGCTCTTACATAGATTAGATGCGTGACACCGTCTAAAGTTAACTCTGAGCGACTTTCAACACGATCTTACCAACGTGTTTTTTCTTTAAGAACTCATCTTGCGCTTTATGGATATCGGCTAGCGGATAAGACTCTGCAACGATGGCGCCAATCTGCTGTTTCTCGATACGATTAACCAAGTTTTGGAATACTTGCGGTTCTAAAACCGTGCAACCAAAAAAGCTGAGGTCTTTGAGATACAAAGTTCGCACATCAAGCTCAACCATTGCACCACCAATCGCACCAGACACAGCATAACGGCCATGCGGTTTTAGGACTTCAAGAAACTCTGGCCACTTGTCACCAGCAACTAAATCGATCACCACATTCACGCTGCTTTCGCCTAGCGCGTTAACCAAATCTGAATCACGGGCAATCACTTCATCAGCGCCAAGTTCAAGTAACTGTTGGTTCTTGCTTGGGCTAGTGATGGCAATAACATACGCGCCGCGAGCTTTTGCTAGCTGAATAGCCGCAGAGCCCACACCGCCCGATGCACCTGAGATAAGCACGCGATCACCTTCAGCCACATTGGCACGAGTTAGCATGTTCTCTGCTGTTGAGTAAGAACATGGGAAAGACGCTAGCTCAACATCCGACATGGTGCTGTTCACCGCGTAAGCGTGCTTAGCTGCTACTTTGGTGTATTCAGCGAAACCACCATCGCATTCAGATCCGAAATACCATGGCTGTGGTAGATCTTGTCCATAAACCTCGGTCAAACAAGGCTCAATCAGAACACGCTCACCAATACGGTCAACTGAGACTTCATTGCCGACTTCCACGATAAAACCACACACGTCAGCACCTTGGATACGAGGGAACTTTAGCGCTTCACCCGACCAACTGGCATCGTCTGAATCATCACTTTTTGCATACCAACCGATTCGCGTGTTGATGTCAGTATTATTAACGCCTGCTGCCATGACTTTGATCAGCACTTCATTAGGCTCAATTTTTGGAACAGCAATGTCTTCACGGTAGCCAAGCATTTCTGCCCCGCCGTGCCCTAGCATCTCTGCGCCTTTCATTGTTTTTGGTATCTCGAAATTCATACTGTTTCCTTGAGTAATTTTGTCACCATATTCTGTGCCGATGCCACTGCTTCTTCGCCTAAGACTGGCCACGCGCTTGATACGCCTTCATGAAGTAAAAACAGCGGTGTCGCGAGATCCTCTCGCAGGCTCTGATTGCCTATAAGCAAACGAACTTGTTCTTTATGCTGTGTAACCGCTTGGCTGATAAGCTCATTATCGGGAAACGCGGCCATCGCATTCATCGACATACACCCGTGCGGCGCATATTCTTCTAACCATTGTTGAAGCTTGTTGAAGATATGAGTAACCGATGCGAGCCCCTTTTCAGGCGACGTTTCCAACAAGAAATCTAAGTAGCGTTGGTGTCGATACTCCAAGGCACCAACGATCATCGCTTCTTTTGAAGGGAAATGTTTATACAAGGTTCTTAGGCTTACATCGCACGCCGTTTTCAGCTGTGCAACGCTCGGCTCAGCAAAACCTTGCTGGCTAAATGCCACCTCTAAGCTTGCTGCAATCTGTTCTCTCAACATAGTGCTCTCTCAATACCCGACAAAGGGTAGAATGATTGTTCTACCTACAGAGTAGAACGATCACTCTACCCCTGTCAATATCCAAATTTACAAACCAAGAAATGATAAATTCCGCGCCAAACAGGACACGGAATTTATCAATACAGATGAGAGACTTAGCGTTTAAGCTGGAGTCGACTGCGTATCGTCACCAGAACAGATAACGCGCCACAAAGTACCAACACTACACCTAAATCTTGAATCATTCCCGCTAAAGCGAGCCCTGAGCCGATCAAGGTGTAATACATCAAACCAAACAGTGCGCCTGCACTTCCTGCTTGAGATTGGTAACGTACCAACGCTCGGCTCAATACATTGGGAATCGCAATGCCAAACGCCATAACCACCAACATCATTGGAAGCAAGAACCAGATCGTGTGTTGTGAAAAATACACACCCACCGCACCTAATGTTTGAAGCCCTGCTGCGATACCAATCAGAGACATTGAAGACACTTGTCTCTTCAACAATGTCTTGTTCACCAAGCTTCCCAACAGAGTCCCGAACCCAAGCACAATGCCGCTGTAGCCAAACTGCTCAACGCTAAATCCAAGTTGAATGAAGGCAAATGAACCCAATTGATAATAGGAAAACAGTGCAATATTGAACGACGCGACCAGCAACGCAGACATCCATATATCGCTATCTTTGACCATGTGAATACTGAGTGACTTTAACTGCAATGGCTGCTTAGATTGTTGCGTTTCAGGCAATGACCATAGGCTATGTGCCAACAGCACTAACACCATAATAAACAGGGCAATAAACACATATTGATGCCCGCCCGCTTGGCTTAATTGACCGCCAAGAAGCAACCCGATGATTGGGCTAATCGACAGCCCCATCCCCATGTAACCAAACACCTTGGCCAGTTCCGCGCCGCTAAAGGCATCGCGCAACATGGTTTGTGTCACCACCGAGCCCACCGCAAGCCCGAAAGCACCCATGGCTCTGGCTATCATCAACCAAACAAAGCTATTGGTTTGCATAGCAATGAGTGCTGAACAGGCGAATAACCCCATGCCCAATAACATGGTTGGTCGGCGCCCCCACTTGTCAGCTAACACGCCCCATACCACCACACCCACCGCAAATGCAGAGAAGTAGATCGAGAGGGTTTGAGCAGCTTGTGTGTAACTGACATCAAAGGATTTCGATATTGAATCCAGAGTCGGGCTATAGATGGTTTCTGCGATTTGAGGGAACATCAGCAATAGCACCATTTGCCATAAAGAAGGTTTTGTTTTCATCATTTTTCCAAGACCAGTGAACTTGACGAGGAGTCTAGGGGAAACTAACCTTGGCTCGTTAACAACATTAAAACCAAAAACAACAAGATTGGGACAAATGGCATTAATCAGCGAAACCATTGAGTTTGATGCAGACAGCTTACCTGCGCCCGTAATAGGGATTGCGGCAGAGCTAGGTCAGCATGACTCAGGAATACATCACCACGTAAAAGGACAGCTGCTGTATGCTCCGCAGGGTTGCATCACCTTGACCTTAAAAAACGCCATTTGCATTTTGCCGCCGACTAAAGCCGTGTGGATCCCGCCTTATACCAAACATCGCGCGCAGATGACCAATGTGGTTGCTTATCGGTCGCTCTATTTTGATAGCAGTATTTACACCTGCCCAGAAGCGATTGAAATTGTGGAAGTGAATGAGCTTTTAAAAGGTTCATCGCGG